>NZ_JAESIT010000059.1:0-662 GCF_016756935.1 Chryseobacterium sp. KMC2 | reverse complement strand
AATAGGGACGGGCTTTAGCCCGTTCTTATAAAAATAGAAAACCATACATTGGCTTTAGCCCAAACATAAGCCAGTATAATTATCTTACGTACGTTGCCATTCTTAAGTTTGGGCTAAAGCCCTATTGAGGATCGTTTTTATTAAATGGGCTTTAGCCCATTTCTATTGAATAATGAAATGAGTGTAGAAATAATAAATAAGGAGTGATGAGTTATAAGTATAAATAGCGAATGGTCAATGATTGACTCCTGATTGCAACGTCAGTTTATCCAGGATATGAATATTCGATAGGGACAGGCTTTAGCCCGTTCTGTAAAAATAGAAAAGAGTTGAGAGTTAGGAGTTAACAGTGTCCGGCATTACTTTATCATACTCCATTCTCCCTTGTCATCCCGTAGGGATCTCAGTATTGAAACTTCAATATATGTTCTAATGAGTGATGACTTGAGAGTTGAGAGCTAAGGGCTTATAGTTAGGAGTTGAGGGTTGACAGTGCTATCACCTATCACCTATTACCTATTACCTATTACCTATTACCTATTACCTGAGTTGGGTATAAAGCAAAAAAAATCCTCTATCTTGCGATAAAGGATTTTTTAAAAATAAAATAAAAACTGGCGGCGGCCTACTCTCCCGCGTTAGCAGTACCATCGGCGCTGGTG
>NZ_JAESIT010000058.1:0-700 GCF_016756935.1 Chryseobacterium sp. KMC2 | reverse complement strand
TTTGTCATTCCGTAGGAATCCAAACGTAGTAGGTTAGGCCCTTCTTGTAACCACAAAAGTCACAAAAGTTTTTAAACACTTAAGTTATTAAAGTTTCCAGCTTTGCGCATATAAAGTACACTAAAGTTTTAAGAAAATCTTTGATTTTCATCTTAAGTGCACTTACTTATGCGCTATTCTTTTAAACTTACTAAAGTGTTCTAAAGTGTTTTAAATATTTGCAACATATAGAGTGATACGTTCTGTTTGTCATTCCGTAGGAATCCAAACGTAGTAGGTTAGGCCCTTCTTGTAACCACAAAAGTCACAAAAGTTTTTAAACACTTAAGTTATTAAAGTTTCCAGCTTTGCGCATATAAAGTACACTAAAGTTTTAAGAAAATCTTTGATTTTCATCTTAAGTGTACTTACTTATGCACTATTCTTTTAAACTTGCTAAAGTGTACTAAAGTGTTTTAAATATTTGCAACATATAGAGTGATACGTTCTGTTTGTCATTCCGTAGGAATCCAGGCGTAGTAGGTTAGGATTTTCTTGTAACCACAAAAGTCACAAAAGTTTTTGAACACTTAGGTTATTAAAGTTTCCAGCTTTGCGCATATAAAGTACACTAAAGTTTTAAGAAAATCTTTGATTTTCATCTTAAGTGTACTTACTTATGCACTATTCTTTTAAACTTTCTAAAGTGTTCTAAAGTGTT
>NZ_JAESIT010000057.1:0-708 GCF_016756935.1 Chryseobacterium sp. KMC2 | reverse complement strand
GAAATCGATTTACTCTTAGCTCACTTAACAGTAAGCGCAATAAAATTAAAGCTTTGCGTTAAAAAAAATTATGTATTCAATTAGAGTTGGATGGATTTTTAAACGCAAAGGAATAGTGATTCGAATGCTTTATTGTAAGGCAGTAAAGAAGAGCGACTTTGTCGCTGAATAAGCTGTATGAAAAAACATCAGTTCCATTAAAATCGAGTGGTATAAAGTCAATTTACCTGAGTTGCCGGGAGAAAGCTATAACCACAAAAGTCACAAAAGTTTTAGGAACATTTTAGGAGAATGAAGTTACAAATAAACTGCTGAGAAGTTCACATAAGTTTTTTTGAAAATCTCTGATTTTCTTTTGAAATGTAAGCTTCGTCAAAATCGATTGGAAATCGATTTACTCTTAGCTCACTTAATAGTAAGCGTAATAAACTTAAAGCTTTGCGTTATAAAACTTGATGTATTCAATTAGAGTTGGATGGATTTTTAAACGCAAAGGAATAGTGATTCGAATGTTTATTGTAAGGCAGCAAAGTAGGGCGACTTTGTCGCCGATTAAGCTGTATGAAAAAACATCAGCTTCATCAAAATCGATTGGAAATCGATTTACTCTTAGCTCACTTAACAGTAAGCGCAATAAAATTAAAGCTTTGCGTTAAAAAAAATTATGTATTCAATTAGAGTTGGATGGATTTTTAAACGCAAAGGAAT
>NZ_JAESIT010000056.1:0-717 GCF_016756935.1 Chryseobacterium sp. KMC2 | reverse complement strand
AGCTGAGTATTTACAGTGGTTTAGGGACGAGTGTTGTAGGGACAACGGTTTCAGGAAGAAGCTTACCGGTTGATGGGATAGAATCTTCAGCGGGATTATATATCAACACGCTGCCATTGATTGTGAGCCATGAAGATGGGCGAGTTGTGGATCAGATCACAGAGATTCAGAATAGAATAAGTGAGCTCAATACGCACAGTGACATTAACCTTGCAGCATTGCACCATGATGGACGCAGGATTTTCAGCAGCTTATTTGTGTATGAGAACTATCCGGTACCTAAGGGAGGTGAGGGTAATGAGTTGGGATTTGTATTCATGGACTCTGTAGAGAAGCTTGATTATCCATTGGGAATTATGGCTTCGGAACAGGGAGATAGTGTAACCGTTAAGATCAATTATGAAGGCGTTCTTTTTGAAGAACAAACGATACAGCAGTTGATTGAAGGAATGGAAACTCTTTTAGATCAGATCCTGAAAAATAAGAAAATCACAACAGATAATCTTCATTATGTTTCTGATAATCAGCTAAAACTCATCCAGTCCTGGAATGTGATAGATTCTGTAGTTTCAGATAAAACACTTCCTGAGTTATTTGAATCTCAGGCAGCAAGAACTCCTGAAGCGATTGCGTTGGTTTATGGAGATGTTAAATTAAGCTATAAAGAACTTAATGAGCGTTCAAACCGCCTGGCAAATTATCTGATAAAAACCCATG
>NZ_JAESIT010000055.1:0-723 GCF_016756935.1 Chryseobacterium sp. KMC2 | reverse complement strand
TGTTCTTGAAATTGTAGGATTTCTGCCATTGTTCATCTCCTCTTTCATTCAGTGAGATCAGCCAAAGGTCTGTTCCTTCTTCAATACCTACTGATTTATTTCCGGATCTCTCGGATCTGGATTCTCCTCCGATGATAAAACCGTTTGAAGTTAAAGCCAGGGTTCTGATATGATCATCGCCTTTCCCGCCAAAGTTCTTTTCCCATTCTACTTTTCCGTTTTTATCCAGCTTTACGATCCAGTAGTCGCCTTCACCGAAATTGCTGCTGGCTTTTGGCATTTGGCTAATGGCTATTGAGGAAGCAGGTCTTTCAGTCGAAGGTTTAGTCTCAGGATTTCCAACCTCGGAACTCCTTGAATAAATTCCCAGTAATGCTCCGCCGTCTTTCGTGGGGATCATTTTTTCTACTTCGTCCAAGCCTCTGCCTCCCAGAATAAGCTGAGAAAGCTCTTTTCCGTCTTTATCCAGTCTGGTGATCCAGACATCTTTTGATCCGTAACCTTTGGATGAGTTTTGAATATTTCCGGCCACAAAAAAGCCTAAGTCTGTGGTTTGAATCACTGCTTTGGCTTCTTCATCTGAGGAAGTTCCCAAGGTTTTCTGCCACAGTTCATCCCCAAATTCATTCAGCCTGATCAGCCAGATATCCGATCCCCCTTTGGAGTCATCTTTTTTATCCAGTCCTTTTCCGGAATAAGAGGTTCCTGAAACCAGAAATCCTC
>NZ_JAESIT010000054.1:0-860 GCF_016756935.1 Chryseobacterium sp. KMC2 | reverse complement strand
CTCACAATCAATGGCAGCGTGTTGATATATAATCCCGCTGAAGATTCTATCCCATCAACCGGTAAGCTTCTTCCTGAAACCGTTGTCCCTACAACACTCGTCCCTAAACCACTGTAAATACTCAGCTGCTTATGCCACAGGTATTGAAGTACGGCATTCACCGTAAAGCCATGCTCTTTGGTAAAGCTCTTCAATGTATGGTACTGAACACCCTCAATCTGCATTTTTATATGCTGATGATCCTGGATATGACGGTAAGTTCCTAAGTCAATATGACGCTGGTCTTCTTTTACTAAACTGCTCAGATCTTCCTGGTCTTCCAGTAAGCCCATATACGTATTCCAGAACTCTGCACTGTCCTCTTTGTGGGACTGAAGGTACTGCTGGGTCAAAGCATAGGCAGAATCTGCTGCCGGAGAGAGAGCCTCCCCTTTAAGCTGACCCAGGTAATGGTCATGGATGCTATTGAGAATGATAGGCATACTCCAGCCATCCAGAATCGCATGGTGGTTGCTGAATAAACAGCTGTAGTGACGATCTCCTCTTTTGAATAGATACACCCTGAAAAGACTTCCCTGGGTAAGGTCATACACCTCAAAGCGATCCTTCTGTGTGATTTCTCCGATCAGGGTTTCCTGAGCCTCTTTACTCATTTCACTGATATCCTGGTAGCGCCAGTCTACTTCGCCTTCTTTATCAATAACCTGTACGATCTCACCATTCCAGTCAAAACGAAGTCTCAACGACGGATAAGCGGCCTGGGTACGTTTCCAGGAATCTTTTAACTTCTCTTCATTTATTTTACTATGGTAGTCCCAGATCAACTGTACCCTGTAGGCATCATCTTTATCTCCCTGGTT
>NZ_JAESIT010000053.1:0-1012 GCF_016756935.1 Chryseobacterium sp. KMC2 | reverse complement strand
AGAGTCTCATCCAAACGTAGATTGACAAGACTGATCTGTGAAACATCATAACTGGCCCGGGCAAAATCTAAAAGGGCCGAAGACAGTTCTGATGCATGGTTGGCATCCTGCAATGCGTTGTCAATAGAAATTTTATAATCATCTAATGTTATATTAAGCTCTTTGGCCAATTCCAGTTCTGCGATTAAAGTAGAAAGGGGAGTTCTGAATTCATGGGAAATAGTGGTTACAAACTGCTTATGATTATTAAAAGACTTTTCCAGTCTGTTAAAGGTGGAATTAAAAGTTTCAGTCAGCTCATAAATTTCATCTTTAGCTTTAGGAATATCCAGCCTTTTATTCAGGTTGTGTTCTGAAATATCCCGGATTTGGAGGATAATATCTTTTAGGGGTTTTAAAGTGTAGTACGAAAAGAGAAATCCGATAATGAAAATAACGATAATGGAAATAATATAAATGATGATGATATCTTTTTTAAACTCTGAGATATGGGCTTTTCCTGTCACATCTACAGCACTTCCAATGATGTAGTATTTTTCTCCGTTTGATTGAAATGTAAAAGCGATATACTGGCGGTCACCCTGCTGCCAGAAGATTCTGCTTTTATTGGACTTTATGATCCTGTCCAGATATTTTTCATTGTTCTTTAAAGGAGGAATATCTGTGAACATTAAATACTTATGGCTATTATAAACACTGATATCTGCCTCGTTTAGCAGCTTCTGATTGCGCTGATGAAGCTCGCGGATTTTTTCATCACTGATCTTGGCATCAAAAATAAATTCTGATCGCCAGATCACTTTGTACCCCAGGCGGTCATTAAATTCATCCTCCCTGTTTTTTTCTGATACAAAATACACGACATAAGCAAATACAAAGAGAATACCTGCCGTAAGAATGGAGTAGTTGAGGGCTGTTCGGGTTGCTATTTTCATAATTGTGAAGCAAAGATAAATCCTACTCCCGGTTTGGTGTGAATAAGTTTTTGATCAAAATCTTTATCAATTTTTTT
>NZ_JAESIT010000052.1:0-1103 GCF_016756935.1 Chryseobacterium sp. KMC2 | reverse complement strand
CTAAAAGCTCTTCTGCGCTTACTGAGTATCTTTCGTTTTTCAGTGGGGCAAAGATAGAAACTTATACCATGCCATGCAAATCTATTTAACATAAAAATAGGCAAAGTGGATAAACAGTCCCGTAATTAATTATTTATCATAGAGTTAACACCATATTATAGTTATCCACAATGACTGTTTATAAATAGCTGTACTGAAAATAATGCTGCTGAACCCTAATCTATCCTTTAAAACATCTATTAATTCTGTGGTAAAAGGATAACCGGATCATTTAAAATGGAAGCTATACCTGGAAAAAATAAGGGAAAGTGATGAGTTCTTTATAGAAAGTTAAGAATTGAGGGTTGATAAGTTAAGAGTGATGAGTTAAAAGTTGAGAGTTAACAGTGTCCGGTATTACTTTATCATACTCCACTCTCCCTTGTCATCCCGTAGGGATCTCAGTATTGAGACTTCAATATATGTTCTAATGAGTAATGAGTGATGAGTGATGAATAGTGAACAGTCAATGATTGGCTCTTGATTGCAAAAGTTAGTTTATCCAGGATATGGATATTCGAAGGGACGGGCTTTAGCCCGTTCTTTATAAAAATACCAAACCATCCATCGGCTTTAGCCCAAACATAAGCCAGTATAATTATCTTGCGTATGTTGCCATTCTTGAGTTTGGGCTAAAGCCCTATTGGAAAATCGTCTTTTGTAAATGGGCTAAAGCCCATTTCTATTGAATAATGAAGAGAGTCCAGAAATAATAAATGAGGAGTTAAGAGTTAAGAGTGCTGAATAATGAATGGTCAAGGATTGACTCCTGGTTGTAAAGTTAGTTTATCCAGAATATGGATATTCAATAGGGACGGGCTTTAGCCCGTTCTTATAAAAATAGAAAACCATACATTGGCTTTAGCCCAAACATAAGCCAGTATAATTATCTTACGTACGTTGCCATTCTTAAGTTTGGGCTAAAGCCCTATTGGAGAATCGTCTTTTGTAAATGGGCTAAAGCCCATTTCTATTGAATAATGAAGAGAGTCCAGAAATAATAAATGAGGAGTTAAGAGTTAAGAGTGCTGAATAATGAATGGTCAAGGATTGACTCCTGGTTG
>NZ_JAESIT010000051.1:0-1316 GCF_016756935.1 Chryseobacterium sp. KMC2 | reverse complement strand
TTTTCAAATCGCTAATAAAACAAATACCATATCAAAATATAAATAATCAAAAATTACCAGATGGTATTATTCATGATCCTTTTAATATATCATTCATGTTTAATGAAAAATCTGAGATAATTTATATATATCCCACAAGCCGATTATCTTTTTTTAAGAAAACACTTAAAAATACAGAGGTTATTGAAAATGAATAAATGATCAGGTAAATAAATTTTCTTCCGTAGCACAAAGTATCCCGCCTTTAAGTTAACATAACTAAACCTCACAAAAAGTGAGGTTTTTACATTCTAAAGTGATTGATTTGTATTCTAAACAAAATTTTAATACAGAAATGTTTTTGAGTTTATTATTGGGAATTATAAAGTATTTATATTTACCAGTACTACATAGACCAGTTGGGGAAATGTAAGGCTTTCTTGCGGAAGAAACAGCACAGGCGCTCTTGAAATTACAGATTCTAATGATTATTATCCATTCGGAATGAGTCATTTAAATACTGGAGCATCTTTCTTTGGACCGAGTACATATAAAAATTACAAGTACAACGGCAAGGAGTTGCAGGAAACTGGGATGTATGATTATGGAGCGAGAATGTATATGGCAGATATTGGAAGATGGGGTGTGGTGGATCCGCTGGCGGAGAAGATGAGAAGATGGTCACCATACAACTATGCATTTAATAATCCTTTGAGGTATATTGACCCGGATGGAAGACAAAGTACAGACATCTATAAATTAGATAAATCTGGAAATCTCACTTGGATGGCAGAATCTAAAACAGATGTTATTTATGCTGAAAAGAATTTTGATAGTAATGGGAAGTTAAAAACTGATAATGATGGAGGTGTAGATGTAGATGTAGGAGAGAAAGGTTATATAGCTGAAAATTTAAAAATCACAAAGTTAGGGTTTCAAATGCGTGATAATACTGGACATACAAGTGATAAGATATCAACATTAAGATTTGCTAATAATGAATCAAAAGCTTCAGAAATTGCAGAATATTTTTATAATAATACAAAAGTAGAAACTGCAAACTCAACATATACTGGTTCAAATAATACTACATTCTCTATTATATCTACTTTTCACTTAGAATCAGGTACTCCTATTGATCCCAAAAGATTTGTAGATAATTTTTCTTTAAATGGAAGTTATTTTTATCCAAGTACTTTAAAATCACAAGATCATAATCATCCAATGGGATTAAATATAGAGCCAAGTGGATTAGAATATGATAGTAATACAAAAACTTTTGTAAAATCTACAAATATCTTTATAAACCAACCAGGTACTATATTAGATACAAATGC
>NZ_JAESIT010000050.1:0-1587 GCF_016756935.1 Chryseobacterium sp. KMC2 | reverse complement strand
TTATTTTGTAACCTTAACCCCTTCTCTAAACCCTCAAGCCATCTACTCCTGCGCTCCCGTATTGGGACTGCAAAGATACAAATCTTTTTCACTTTCGCAACTTTTATTTTTAAAAAGTTTTGACCGCATTTTTTAGAATTATTATCTTATAAAGTATATCGTTTCTGCTTAGCTAAAAGCTCTTCTGCGCTTACTGAATATCTTTCGTTTTTCAGTGGGGCAAAGATAGAAACTTATACCATGCCATGCAAATCTATTTAACATAAAAATATGCAAAGTGGATAAACAGCCCCGTAATTAATTATTTATCATATAGTTAACACCATATTATAGTTATCCACAATGACTGTTTATAAATAGCCATACTGAAAATAATGCTGCTGAACCCTGACCTATCCTTTAAAACATCTGTTAATTCTGTGGTAAAAGTATAACCGCATCATTTAAAATGGAAGCATACCTGGAAAAAAATAAGGGAAGGGTGATGAGTTCTTGATAGAAAGTTAAGAGTTAAGAGTGATGAATAGTAAATAGTGAATGGTCAATGATTGACTTTTGCCGGGATATGAATATTCAGTAGGGACGGGCTTTAGCCCATTCTTTGTAAAAATAGAAAAACCATCCATTGGCTTTAGCCCAAACATAAGCCAGTATAATTATCTTACATACGTTACCATTCTTAAGTTTGGGCTAAAGCCCTATTGGAAAATCGTTTTTTGTAAATGGGCTAAAGCCCATTTCTATTGAATAATGAAGTGAGTCCTAGAAATAATAAATGAGGAGTGATAAGTTATAAATAGCGAATGGTCAATGATTGACTCCTGGTTGTAAAGTTGTAAAATCAATTTATCCAGGATATGGACATTCAATAGGGACGGGCTTTAGCCCGTTCTTATAAAAATAGAAAAACCATACATTGGCTTTAGCCCAAACATAAGCCCGTATAATTATCTTGCATACGTTGTCAATCTTAAGTTTGGGCTAAAGCCCTATTGGAAAATCGTCTTTTGTAAATGGGCTAAAGCCCATTTCTATTGAATAATGAAGAGAGTCCAGAAATAATAAATGAGGAGTGATGAGTTCCAGGAAAGCATCTAAAGATTTTATAAGTTGAGAGTTAGGAGTTAACAGTGTCCGGCATTACTTTATCATACTCTATTTTCCCTTGTCATCCCATAGGGATCTCAGTATTGGACTGCAATATAGGTTCTAATGAGTTAAGAGTGATGAATAGTGAACAGTCAATGATTGACTCCTGATTGTAAAGTTAGCTTATCCAGGATATGGATATTTAATAGGAGACGGGCTTTAGCCTGTTCTTTGTAAAAATAGAAAAGAGTTCAGAGTTGAGAGCTAAGGGTTAATAGTTAGGAGTTGAGGGTTTACAGCGCTATCACCTATCACCTATCACCTATCACCTATCACCTATCACCTATCACCTATTACCTATTACCTATCACCTGAGTTGGGTATAAAGCAAAAAAAAATCCTCTATCTTGCGATAAAGGATTTTTTAAAAATAAAATAAAAACTGGCGGCGGCCTACTCTCCCGCGTTAGCAGTACCATCGGCGCTGGTGGGCTTAAC